>NZ_LWEE01000109.1:0-214 GCF_001635445.1 Halioglobus sp. HI00S01 | reverse complement strand
CTACGTCTTTTGCGCCTGCGAGCAGGCGCGCAGCCTCGGATTCATGGTCTGCCTCGTCGCCGGGGCCGCGGGCGAGCATGGCGTGCAAGACGGCGCCTGAAAAGCCCGAGGTGGCGGAGGATTGCAGATGCACCCAGTAGGCCCGGTGTAGCACAGGAAGCGCCGTGTTTATGGCTTGTAGAACGGCGGCACTATCGCCTGACGTATTGATACT
>NZ_LWEE01000108.1:0-220 GCF_001635445.1 Halioglobus sp. HI00S01 | reverse complement strand
CAGCAGGGCTTTCTCCTCGGCCTTGCGGATTTCCGCGGCAATACGATCTTTAGTGCCCAGGTAGCTGCCCGCCAGGGTGAGTGCGGCCGCGATGGCGAATGCCGCCAGTAGCAAGGAGTTGCGAGTGATGGACTGCCCCAGCATTACTTGGTGCCTCGTGCGTTGTGTCCATAGGTGCGCGGCTGCGTGTACTGATCAATAAAGGGTGCTGCCAGATTCA
>NZ_LWEE01000107.1:0-220 GCF_001635445.1 Halioglobus sp. HI00S01 | reverse complement strand
AGCGCCACGTAGGCGTTGTCGACATACCCCTGCGGACCCACCTTGTGAACCGTGCCGGTCTTTCCGCCGACCTGGTGACCGGCCACACGCGCCTTGCGCGCAGTACCATTGTCACCAGTGACCCGCCCCAATACTGTCAGCACCTGGGCGGCCACATCGGGGCTTACCACCTGTACACCCTCTTCGGGTACACCATCGTGGGCCAGCAAGGACACTTCCT
>NZ_LWEE01000106.1:0-233 GCF_001635445.1 Halioglobus sp. HI00S01 | reverse complement strand
GTAAACATAGACCGTTCAGCCCGCTTCGCGACAAGGCTGAACAGAAAAACCAGGAGGCAAATGACGGCCAGAAGTGAGTACATTCTGAACCTATGACCTCAGGGAGAGGTCAGGTATCCCAGCCAGGCTTTCATCCGTACGGCCACTTTACTGATGACGTGGACCGGTTTACCCGCAGATGTATAAATAGCTACCGCACCACCGGCGCCCTGAGCTAATTGCTGCGCAAACTC
>NZ_LWEE01000105.1:0-484 GCF_001635445.1 Halioglobus sp. HI00S01 | reverse complement strand
TTCGCTATTGGCGGTGGAGCTCACAGCACATGTCATGGCAATCAATGTCGCCCGCATCGGCGCCAAATATTTCATGCCGTGAATCAGTCTTGTGGTTTGGGCGTCAGGTCAGCAGAGAAGTCTTGCTGCAGCGTGTCGGGAACATCTTCGGGGTACAGCGGTCGGGCGAAATAGTATCCCTGGAGCAGATGGCAGCCTTTGGCCACGAGGTAGTCGAGCTGGTCTTTCTGTTCAATGCCTTCTGCGATCACGCGTAAATTGAGGGTGTTCGACAAGGCAATAATGGCGTCGACTATCGCGGCACCATCGGTGGTGTCGAGGTCAGCGACAAAGCTCTGGTCGATTTTCAATGTGTCGATCGGGAAGCGCTTCAAATAACTGAGCGAGGAATAGCCGGTGCCGAAGTCGTCTACCGCGACTTCCAGTCCAAGCTCCTTGAGCTCGCTCAGCTTTTTAATGTTGGCTGGCGCATCGTTCATGATGG
>NZ_LWEE01000104.1:0-219 GCF_001635445.1 Halioglobus sp. HI00S01 | reverse complement strand
GGCAATGCCCCCGGCCCGACGCACCCGAGCAAAAATCCTGATGGTACGGGTGATGCCGCGGCCGATGCGAGCAATGTGATCGATAGCTCCTCCGGCGATATTCTGTTGTCCGGCTTCCTCAGTGCGCCGATTCGCAACCTGGCGGGTGCGGTACGACCTGATTTGCCGACGCCGGTGCCAGCACTGCCTTTGGTCTGCTTTGGCTGAGTGTTCTGGCAT
>NZ_LWEE01000103.1:0-235 GCF_001635445.1 Halioglobus sp. HI00S01 | reverse complement strand
TTACCGGCTGGTACCGGGGGCGTGGTCGAATTTGGACTCACGACTGATTTCCCCGCGCTCGCGGGCGCTGAATTGATCCTGAATACGGTGCGTGTAGAAGCCGAAGCTGGGATACTGGGCTTAACGTTGGAGGACGCAGATTCTGACATTACCCCTCTGATCGCTCGTCCAGATCTGGAGATAACTAAGGACCTGCCCGGAGTGGAGATTTCGATAGGGGACGTTTTGGTTTATC
>NZ_LWEE01000102.1:0-259 GCF_001635445.1 Halioglobus sp. HI00S01 | reverse complement strand
CGTCGGAACAGTTCTTTTCGAGGACTGAAATGATAGATTGAATCCTCTCTGGGAGTGTTTTTTTTCGTCATACCGTATACCTAGTTATGTGGAAAGAAAAATAGAGGCTAAGCGCCGCCTATGAACTTCAACATACGTCAGTGGGCATGACTTGCTGCTCTATAGGAAAATTTAGTCCGCACTCGAATTCAGGCACTACTCTCTACCTGCATGGGGGTGCCATTGGCAAATCGCAGTACAGTGATTGTGGTCATTGATC
>NZ_LWEE01000101.1:0-206 GCF_001635445.1 Halioglobus sp. HI00S01 | reverse complement strand
GCGCGCCATCCAGGTCACCCTGAAGCGCTTGGCTATAATAGCCCGCCACATCCATGCGCAATTCCTGTAGCGTTTTCTGGATTGTCGTCCCCTGCAACTTCAGCAGGGACGACTCTGGACCGGGCATGCCCCCCTCCGCCGCGGAGGCGAGAACACGCAACTCAGTGAACTCCAGTGCCATCAGGTCTATCTCTACCTCAGCCAGG
>NZ_LWEE01000100.1:0-220 GCF_001635445.1 Halioglobus sp. HI00S01 | reverse complement strand
GGGTTATATGGGCGATGTGACCCATTTCGATATGCACCAGCTGATGGAGTTATTCCTCGGGGATATCTCTAAGGTGGGCCCCTTCGAGGCCGAGCGCCCAAACGGCGCCTCAGAGGTCCAGATTCTGGTCGAGATCGCCTGATTTCCCGGGGGTGGGCGTCACCCCCTCAACCCGATACGTTAACCCCATCAAACACGGATAGGACATAGATCGCCCATG
>NZ_LWEE01000099.1:0-219 GCF_001635445.1 Halioglobus sp. HI00S01 | reverse complement strand
TGGGTATTGATGGTCATACTGAAGGTCTTTCCAACTGGTTGGACTAAACCGATTTCTGTAAGGAGTTACCACTATGAAAGCAGCCTGGTTTGAAAGCTTTGGCTCGGCGCAGGATGCATTGATCCTGGGCGAACAACCCACCCCGCAACCCGCCCCCGGCGAGGTTTTGGTGCGTTTGCACACCACGGGGGTCAACCCATCCGACGTCAAGAAGCGCGC
>NZ_LWEE01000098.1:0-236 GCF_001635445.1 Halioglobus sp. HI00S01 | reverse complement strand
TCTAGACGTTCTCTTCAGCATGCTGTGCACGCAGCATCTCCTGTCTGGATTTAAACTTGGTTTCAGCGATGGCAATCAATTCATGCAACTGTACGGCAACAACCGGCAGGGTAAAGTTCAACCAGACGCCGTTATTAAATAGCAGGCTGGAGAGCGGGAATATCACGCCGAACACAAATACGGTGCTTAAAAACGCCGCCACGCCCGGCGTATAGTGGGTAAACAGCAAGCTGGTC
>NZ_LWEE01000097.1:0-232 GCF_001635445.1 Halioglobus sp. HI00S01 | reverse complement strand
CGATCAGCTCCGTGCACGAATCGATCAATAATAGCGTCTTTGAAATCAGCTGCTATAGCGTCCGGGCTCGATCCTGAGTCGTCGGAACAGTTCTTTTCGAGGACTGAAATGATAGATTGAATCCTCTCTGGGAGTGTTTTTTTTCGTCATACCGTATACCTAGTTATGTGGAAAGAAAAATAGAGGCTAAGCGCCGCCTATGAACTTCAACATACGTCAGTGGGCATGACTT
>NZ_LWEE01000095.1:0-217 GCF_001635445.1 Halioglobus sp. HI00S01 | reverse complement strand
TGATGTGGTCTCACCCACCTGGAATTCCAGGACGTAGTTGTCGCCGCTGTAAGTGAAATCCAGATCGATAACATCACTTTCCATGGTCGCTTCACGCGGACGCGCCTGGTAGAACGCCACATTCAGAGGGCCACAGACCGGTGTGCCACCCATCAGGCATTCAGGCGGCGTATCGACACCACTCCAGGACGTGTTGCCCTGGGTCAGCCACAGTGCG
>NZ_LWEE01000094.1:0-230 GCF_001635445.1 Halioglobus sp. HI00S01 | reverse complement strand
TGAGTTGAGTTAATCGCATCTGAGAATGCCTCGAGACTATTTCTTACAATCGTGCACTTGTCAGTTTGAATAGACCATTACCGCGTCAGTTTGCTTTCTATCCGATCTGTTTGGACTGGTGAGTGCCTGTGGTTAAAAAAGTATAGGCAAGATTTGCACCAAACGCCTGTTTTACGGGTACGGCTAGTGATAGAGGGGAATTAGATAAGCCGAGCGTTGCACTGACTTAC
>NZ_LWEE01000093.1:0-324 GCF_001635445.1 Halioglobus sp. HI00S01 | reverse complement strand
ACCGCCCTCGATTCTGTCAGGCCAATGAATGACCATGCCGTTGCGGGTACCACCGAAATCAGATGCAACCTGCTTAGTCCACTTGAACGGCGCGTCGAAAGCCACCGCCCAACCCGCCGACATATGCGGAAAGGTGTATTCCCCCCCCCAATCGTCAAGTCGCGGCAACAGATCTTCGACCTTCTCGACAACCTGATTAAAGTAGGTCATCTCGTTGTACATTCCGATAAAACCGCCCTCTGCGCTGGTGCCATTATCACCGGCGATATAGATAATCAGAGTGTTATCCAGCTCACCGATATCCTCCACGGCATCAACAAGCCG
>NZ_LWEE01000092.1:0-218 GCF_001635445.1 Halioglobus sp. HI00S01 | reverse complement strand
CAGGGCAGTGCATCGGCAAATGACTCCCAGTTGTCCTGCTTGAGTTGATCAATCAGCAGGCCGCGAAAGCCCGTGCAGTCGATGAAAAAGTCTGCGGTGAAGCTGCCCTTATCAGTCTCTACCGATTGAATCATCTCGCCTTCGGTGGTCGCTGATGTGACGGTCGCCTCGATATGCTCTACGCCCTCAGCCACGGCTTTACGCCTGAGAAAACGGGC
>NZ_LWEE01000091.1:0-216 GCF_001635445.1 Halioglobus sp. HI00S01 | reverse complement strand
TGAACGTGGCTGCTGAGCCACCGAGCCCAATAGCCAATGCAACTACTATAACTGCACCCACCATCCCAATAAGCGTCGCCGAATCCATTTGCCTTCGCCACCACAATTAAACAATTCACCTAAGCAAATGATCGGCCCGCAAATCCAATACTTGAGCCTGGGGGTTAGGCTCAGTTCATCTCCATAGTTCGTCCCAGCCTTGAACGGATACGGGCC
>NZ_LWEE01000090.1:0-218 GCF_001635445.1 Halioglobus sp. HI00S01 | reverse complement strand
CTCTAGATTCGCCATGGCGAATCAGCAAAATCTCGGTAGCACCCGCAGGTCGCACGAATTTAGTCTGGCGGTAGGTCTTCTTGTCGCTCAAGGAGCCAGCCTCAGATAGCAATATGGGACAGCCCACAGTTTTGCATAAAACTGTGGGCTGTCCCATATTTTCTAGTCCCAAACTTCGAGGTTATCGGCGCGAGAGATACGGCGGCTCAGGGTGGCCG
>NZ_LWEE01000089.1:0-275 GCF_001635445.1 Halioglobus sp. HI00S01 | reverse complement strand
CTCAGTAAAGCGATCCAGCTGGTCGCGCAGCTCGGCGCGGCCGGCCTCATCGAGGGAGCGGTACCTGTCGCTGCTGGCATAGGGACCCATGACACCGCGAGCGAATCCGCGGAAGTCGATAACGGGATCAAGAATGGCTTGCACCTCGCCGTAGTAGCGGTCGGGGTCCTCTTCGGCGTAGCCCTGGGCCTCTTCGACAACCTGCATCACCTTCTCGCTGGCCTCCCGAACAACGTCGTGCGCACCTGGGGCTTCACCCTCAGCGCTGACGGTAA
>NZ_LWEE01000088.1:0-455 GCF_001635445.1 Halioglobus sp. HI00S01 | reverse complement strand
CATCGACCATTGAATCGGCCAGCGTGCCCTTCCCACAGCCATCTATGCCGGTTATGACTATCCACTTACCAGCGGCTGATTCATTCCCTGTCATGATTCACCCCCATTAGCGCCAAGGACATGAAAGGATGGCATATCGAGGCACGGCGCTGTTGACGGCTTTAAAGCAAAACCGCCGGGCGCCGGTTTCGGCAGCGAAACATGGATGCTAGTGACAAGGACTCGCCCCCTAAGCAGGCGCCCCTCAATCTCAACAGTTGCTCCTGCTGAAAACCCCTCGATATCGCCGAGCAACGCGTTTTCCACTGTACAGTTGCAAACATCTATCTCTTCCCTGAGATCGCCTGATGGCTGCTGGTAACTGAACGATGTCTCTACCCCAAACTGGGTCCACCCTTCAAGCGGCTCCACCTGCTTCACGAGCCCTGACAGCGATACGGTATTTTTCCCTACAG
>NZ_LWEE01000087.1:0-378 GCF_001635445.1 Halioglobus sp. HI00S01 | reverse complement strand
CCATGGGCTACGACATCCTGTCCATGAACGCCACCAGCCTACCTAAAGTGAAACAAGCGCTGCGCAATATCAATCTCACAGAAGCCCGTGATCTGCTCGACGAGGTGCTGGGTATGGATGACGCAAGCGCTATCCACCGTCGCCTGGAAGGATTCCTCGCCGACCACGGCATGGCTAAATTCACTCACAGCCCGGTGGCCTGAGCTTTTTAGCTGCTGAGCGTTAATCGCTCCACCACCTGGCCAATTGGAGCGCCGCTGGCGTCAAAGCTGGTTTCACGCCAGCTGGCATGGCCCTCGGTATCCAGCCACAGCGTGGTTGTCGCCCGGGTTCCGTAGGTCGGGCTGACAATAAATTGCGCCGACAGCATTCTGTCCA
>NZ_LWEE01000086.1:0-263 GCF_001635445.1 Halioglobus sp. HI00S01 | reverse complement strand
GCCTGACTCTTGAAAAGGGCAACGGCAGCTCCGAGGACCTCACCGGCCGCATCATCGACCTGGTGGCCCCGATTGGTAAAGGCCAGCGTGGCCTGTTAGTAGCACCGCCCAAGGCCGGTAAAACCATCATGATGCAGAACATCGCCCAGGCGATTATCAGCAACAACCCTGAGTGCTACATCATCGTACTGCTGATCGACGAGCGTCCCGAAGAAGTGACAGAGATGCAGCGCTCTGTCGGTGCCCGCGGTGCCGAGGTCGTT
>NZ_LWEE01000085.1:0-448 GCF_001635445.1 Halioglobus sp. HI00S01 | reverse complement strand
GATGCGGTTGATATTACCGTCGATAAAGGCGTTGGGGTTCAGACGCTGAATGTCAAGCATAGTCTGATGGATGGTCGTACCGCTGGGCTTGGCTGCGGCGGCGATTTCCCAGAGCGTATCGTCCCGGGAAATCATGTATCGCGAGCCACTCAGCGGCGAACCGGCGGCCTCGGCATTGAAATCGCGCTGGGGCATGTCACCCGGCGCGAGCTGGGACTTTTTCTTTACATCTACCCGGGTTCCGCTAGTGGCGGCCGGGTCTTGTGTTTTTTTTTCGGGCGAATCCGGGGCGGGGATGCCCTCTTCTTCCTCAACACGCGCAGAGGCAGATACCACCTGGCTGGAGGCGTCAAACAAGGGCGGATCAACCAATACCGTGTATTCACGCAGCAAACGGCCAGTAGGCCAGCGCGCTTCTACAATGAAATCGAGATAGGGTTCGAGCACC
>NZ_LWEE01000084.1:0-219 GCF_001635445.1 Halioglobus sp. HI00S01 | reverse complement strand
TGTAGGCGTCCGGCGAGTAAATATCGATGTTCATGGTCGTCCGGTGCCTATTCTACGAGCACATTCGGACGTGGTAGGCCCTGTTCCTCGCACATGGCGAGGTAGAACTGCAGGGTCATGTCGCCGTCGACCACCGAGGTAATGTTGCCGTCTGCGTCCAGATTGATGTTACTGCCGTACATCTGGAACCACACGCGGGTATTGTCTTCGATGCATTGC
>NZ_LWEE01000083.1:0-224 GCF_001635445.1 Halioglobus sp. HI00S01 | reverse complement strand
CGTGGCCCGCAAGCTAGTCAATGGCACGCTGTTTAACCTGTGCTGGTTTGCCGTGGTCATGCTGCACCATGACCTCTGGTCGTGGGTGGCAACATTCGCTTACCTGGTCTTGCATGTGGCCGTGTTCCGGCCCGCGCGAGCTGAGGTACAGCTGATTGCTCTGGTGACCGCTGGCGGCTTCCTGCTCGACCAGATCATGTTTGCCAGCGGTCACCAGAGCAATC
>NZ_LWEE01000082.1:0-357 GCF_001635445.1 Halioglobus sp. HI00S01 | reverse complement strand
CAGCCTATACATTGCCCTGGGCGTGCCGCTGGTACTCCTGCCCATTATTTTCTTTGGCCGGCGGGTGCGACGCCTGTCAAACCAGAGTCAGGACAGTATCGCCAACGTGGGCAGCTACGCGGGCGAAGTCATTCAGCACATTCGCGTGGTACAGAGCTACACACGCGAATGTGCTGAATGACTTCGCCCGCGTAGCTGCCCACGTTGGCGATACTGTCCTGACTCTGGTTTGACAGGCGTCGCACCCGCCGGCCAAAGAAAATAATGGGCAGGAGTACCAGCGGCACGCCCAGGGCAATGTATAGGCTGAGCTTGAGATTGGTGATGAACATCATCACCAATCTCAAGCTCAGCCTA
>NZ_LWEE01000081.1:0-207 GCF_001635445.1 Halioglobus sp. HI00S01 | reverse complement strand
TGCACCATATGGTGTTTGAGATCGTGGATAACTCCATTGATGAGGCCCTTGCTGGCCACTGCAGCAAGATTGAAATCGTTATTCACCCGGATGAATCGGTGACCGTTAGCGATGATGGACGCGGTATTCCTACCGAGATGCACGATGAAGGCGTCTCTGCGGCGGAAGTTATCATGACCGTACTGCATGCCGGGGGTAAGTTCGACG
>NZ_LWEE01000080.1:0-473 GCF_001635445.1 Halioglobus sp. HI00S01 | reverse complement strand
CGTTCGCGCCGGGTCTTGCTCGGCTGAGCCAGGCTGTTGGCCTGCTCGCAGGCTTCGCGCCAGGCGTTGATCTGCTCGACATACAGGCCTTTGCGCCGGCAGTACTCCGCCAGCTCAGCCGCATTGAGGCTGGCGCTTTCCAGCACCACCCGAAACTTGTCCTGGCTCGACCACTGGTCGGCCTGCTGTCCATCTCCCGGCACCACTGCTCCCGCTGCTCTGGCCTGTTTGCGCCAAGCATACAGGGTGGCATCAGTAATGCCTGTCGCTTCCACCAGCTCCGGCACCGTCCGGTTCAAGGGCGGCATCATCTGCCGCACCACCCACTCCCGATGCTCTATCGAATAACGCGCCACACAGCTCTCACTTCCGCCCACCGACCAAGACTCATCGAATCAACTCACACGACAACTATCCTGACGCGGCGGGGTAGGCTCGGTGCGTGCAGCTGCTCATTGAGCGATTGTGGGCCT
>NZ_LWEE01000079.1:0-221 GCF_001635445.1 Halioglobus sp. HI00S01 | reverse complement strand
TGCAGACGCCCCCGCCCAGACCGGTCGCTTCATTGCCTACTACGAAGAACCCCGCACCTGGGGTCTCACCTTACTCAAGGATTTCTGACCCCAGGTTCTGCTATAATGCGCGCCCCATAACCCCCGGTGGCGCGCATGTCCAAACCCATCCACTCATATCGCAAGTACTGGGCCGAATGTTTCGGCCCAGTACTTGCGATATGAGTGGATGGGTTTGGACA
>NZ_LWEE01000078.1:0-217 GCF_001635445.1 Halioglobus sp. HI00S01 | reverse complement strand
GCTGCTGGGCTACGTTCTGAGCTACCAGCTTGGCGTCCAGATCCGGCTTGCGAATCTCTTCGATGTTGATGTGCACGGGCACACCCATCTTCTTGGTGAGTTCCTTACGCAGAGCGTCGACATCTTCACCCTTCTTACCAATCACGATACCGGGACGGGCTGTGTGGATGGTGATGCGAGCAGTCTGTGCGGGGCGCTCGATAACAACACGGCTCAC
>NZ_LWEE01000077.1:0-422 GCF_001635445.1 Halioglobus sp. HI00S01 | reverse complement strand
AAAATCTCCAGATAAAGATGCTAAGTGTCTGAAGTAGAAAAAAACCGAGTGGCGTTCGTTTTTGCTGGTGGTGTTTCTCGCACCTGCTCTGACGATAGCCATCGTCGGTGGCAAGAGGTTTATTGTCTGGATTAGCCAGATCATTTTCGGGCCACCAGGGGTACAACCATGCGCCTGAACCGATGCGCCCTGCTCAGGGGGGGGGCACTGCTCCCACCAGCGTGCATATTTCCAGCCCTGTCGTTCACTGCCGTCAGAACGCTATTGCCGACCTGATCGAGAAGATTGAGGCCCACCCCCGAAGCATCTGTGCCCCAGCACAGTGACGAGGGCAAACTGGTCGTCCTGCTGGAGACCGCCAACGAATCCGTGATCATGGAACGTATTAGCAGCTTTGAGCACCTCTCCGGTGTCATCAATGT
>NZ_LWEE01000076.1:0-226 GCF_001635445.1 Halioglobus sp. HI00S01 | reverse complement strand
GCGCCAGGCCTCTGTCGCGAGCAGGCGCACCGCCGCCAACCCCGCTGCGGCGACCGCCGGTGGCATCGCTGTGGTGTAAATGTAGTTGCGCGCACCCTGAATGAGGCTTTCGATCAACAGCTCGTCACCGGCCACAAATGCCCCGGCGCAACCCAGCGCCTTACCCAGGGTGGCCATGAGTACCGGCGCCTGGGCAGAATCAAGCCCGGCGGCGGTACTCATGGCC
>NZ_LWEE01000075.1:0-502 GCF_001635445.1 Halioglobus sp. HI00S01 | reverse complement strand
CTTGATCAACCGATCCCCTTCGACCATCAGCCGTGAGCTGCGCCGTAACCGAGGTGCTTGCGGTGGCTACTCGGCCCGCCTGGCCCAGCAGCAAATGCAGGCCCGCCGCCAGGTTTGTCGACCGATGCGAAAACTGTTGCCGGGTAGCGAGCGCTTCGAACTGGTGACCCATATGCTGCGTGAGCATTTGTCTCCCGAGCAGATTGCCGGCAAGCTGCGCAGCATGAACATACCCAACCTGCGAGATGCCTACGTCTGTCGCGAGACGATCTACAACGCGATCTATGCCCTGCCAGTGGGTGAGCTGCGTAAGGAGCTGATCATCTGTCTGCGCCAAGGCAAGACGACGCGCCGGCCGCGCTCTGGTGGCGTGGATCGGCGCGGCCAGATCCCCGAAATGGTCAGTATTCATGTGCGCCCGCCGGAGATTGAAGACAGGCTGATGCCGGGGCATTGGGAAGGCGACCTCATCAAGGGTAAGGCCAACGCCTCGTCCGTCGGT
>NZ_LWEE01000074.1:0-238 GCF_001635445.1 Halioglobus sp. HI00S01 | reverse complement strand
CGAGATGCCCATTCTGGACAAGGTTCTTATCGCCAACCGCGGCGAGATTGCACTGCGCGTAATGCGCGCGTGCAAAGAGCTCGACATCAAGACCGTTGCGGTGCACTCCGTTGCCGACGCCGAATTGATGCACGTGCGGCTGGCTGATGAATCCGTATGTATCGGCCCCGCGCCCTCCATGGAAAGCTACCTCAATGTGCCGGCACTGATCAGTGCCGGCACATTGAGGTAGCTTTCC
>NZ_LWEE01000073.1:0-388 GCF_001635445.1 Halioglobus sp. HI00S01 | reverse complement strand
AACTTTCTGTAGCCCTCAAAGCAGGCGGTTGCAGGAGCTGAGTGCAACACGGTTATTGAATTGAAGCCGGAGCATCATGCCGCATCGCCATGGCATTTTGCATGACCTCTCCCATCACCTCGATGGGGCATTTGAAGTCGAAGCGCTTGCGCGGTCGCATGTTCAGTTGCAGCGCAATGGCGTCCAGCTCCTCCTGGCTATGTACCGACAGGTCTGTGCCCTTGGGCAAGTACTGGCGAATCAGGCCGTTGATGTTTTCGTTGCTGCCGCGCTGCCAGGGGCTATGCGGGTCGCAGAAGTAGATCGCCACGCCGGTTCTTTGGGTGATCTCGGCGTGTCGCGCCATCTCCCGGCCCTGGTCGTAAGTCATGCTCTTGCGCATCTCCAG
>NZ_LWEE01000072.1:0-452 GCF_001635445.1 Halioglobus sp. HI00S01 | reverse complement strand
CCTGCTGTCGACAGCCCCGATCCTGACAAAACCGCCTCGCCCGAGGCGATTCCAGAGCTCAGCGGCGACACCCCCGTTCCCACGGCAACCACCGACGGGGGCGAACCGCCTGCCAACTGGATTGACAGCTCTCACACCGCGGCCGCTGAATCTGCTCAGGCGCTGGTGGAATGGATGGACGATTTTTTTGGCGATTCGAACTACGACCTGGAGAAGGCAGAATCCTTCCTGCGGCTGGAGTTTGAAAACGAGTGGGACCAGGAAGACGGCAACGATTTTTGCGTTCGCCTGCGCGGTAAGGTTCAGCTGCCCAAAATCAGCCAGCGCGTAAACCTGCTGTTCAGCGACGACGACACCGCCGACGGCGACCGCGAAGAACGCGGCGATCAAGACAAAATCTCACTCAACGTGAACGTGCGCGAGAGTAGACGATCGCGCCTGGACGGCACTTT
>NZ_LWEE01000071.1:0-219 GCF_001635445.1 Halioglobus sp. HI00S01 | reverse complement strand
GACTTATTAAAATACACGAAGGCGGCATAATACGGGAAATCTTCGCATTGTGCGCGCTCTTGGTGGCAAAAAGTCACCGGCAATCGTCCTCTTGCCGACACCCCGCGCGGGGCATACTATAGCCGGTCCTTTCTGATCAATAATTCACAATATGTTTCGACCCGAAAACGCGCCTCCTGAAGGCGACCTGCCCGAGCTGCACGTGGTATTCCAAAGCGG
>NZ_LWEE01000070.1:0-456 GCF_001635445.1 Halioglobus sp. HI00S01 | reverse complement strand
TGTAGCCTGGGCGGATCGTATTGCCAAGGGTAATGATGCGCTGTACGCCAGCGGCATTAATGGTGTTCCAGGCACTGGCATGATTGCCAAGGGTGGTTGCATGAACTGCTCCGACGAGGAGATCAATGCTGCGGTTGACTACATGGTCGCCGGCAGCCAGTAGCTTATCGAATCTCGAAAGGCCGCGGTGCATTAGCATCGCGGCCTTTTTTTTTTGCTACATTTATAGGTCTGTTCTCCGGAGTTAAGTCTATGCTGCGCCCCCTGTTTGCTGTGCTCACATTATCCCTGGCTGTCGGCTGTTCTGAAGAGGCCCCGCCGCCGCCCATGATAGAGGTGATTACCGACAAGGTGGTTCTGGAACCCTATCAGCCCGAACAGGAGTTCGTCGGCCGCTTGCAGGCCATTGATGATGTGGCGATACAGGCCAAGGTGGGCGGCTATGTGCATAGTCGG
>NZ_LWEE01000069.1:0-220 GCF_001635445.1 Halioglobus sp. HI00S01 | reverse complement strand
ATAGGTATCACTGAATACAGTGAACGCCTGGCTAAGTTTCATGAAGGTTTGATGATCGCTGTTTACACCACAGTTCAGTATCCGCGAGTATCGATGCGGCGGAGTCAAGAAGGCCGCGTTGAGATGGATTTAACGCTCGGTCGCGATGGATCGTATAGAGGCGTGAAGGCTGTCAGCCAGTCAGCGTACAAGGCCCTAAATAAAGAGGCCGTTCGGGCTG
>NZ_LWEE01000068.1:0-231 GCF_001635445.1 Halioglobus sp. HI00S01 | reverse complement strand
TCCAGGGCCACCCGGAATTCACGTCGGGCTACTCCTCAGAAATTATGAACTTCCGCCGGGAGATGATTGGCGAGGAAGTCTACGAGAAAGGAATGGCGTCGCTGGCCACGGCGGATCAGGGCGATCGCGTGGCGCGTTGGATCGTCAACTTCCTGCGCAGCGAATAGCGTTATTCGTCGCGGGCTTTGCTCTGCATGGCATCGAGATAGTCATCGAGTTCCTGCTCGTTGG
>NZ_LWEE01000067.1:0-202 GCF_001635445.1 Halioglobus sp. HI00S01 | reverse complement strand
TTACCAGGCGTGCGCAATCCGTGCGGTGAATACTGACGCCGCGACCCTGGGTAATGAACCCGGTAATGGCGTCGCCGGGCAGCGGCTTGCAACAACCCGCCATGTGATTGAGCAGGTTACCGACACCATGCACCTGCACCTCGCTACGGTAGCGGGTCGCCCCCGGCCGGGCCAGCTTGAGCTCGGGTTCGGGGCGGCGTTC
>NZ_LWEE01000066.1:0-221 GCF_001635445.1 Halioglobus sp. HI00S01 | reverse complement strand
GGGCTCCTGCGCGAGCTGCAACAACGCCACGACCTCGACACGTCCTATGTCGACGACGTCATCATGGGGTGTGTCGCCCCGGTGGGGGAGCAGGGCTCTGATATTGCCAAAATGATTGTGCAGAACGCCGACTGGGACGAATCCGTTGCCGGCGTGCAAGTGGATCGCTTCTGCGCGTCTGGCCTGGAGGCTGTCAATAGCGCCGCTGCCAAGGTCGCTTC
>NZ_LWEE01000065.1:0-217 GCF_001635445.1 Halioglobus sp. HI00S01 | reverse complement strand
GGGTTCTTCGTAGTAGGCAATGAAGCGACCGGTCTGGGCGGGGGCGTCTGCAATCGTCCCTGTGTATTCCTCATCGGTCAGGTTACGACCCCACAAGGTGACGTAGGCATCCCATGGTTCATAGCGCAGTCCAGCCCGTACGTTGATGAGGTTGTAGTCACCATCGTACTTCACCGGGTCATTGTTCACGTCGGTCATGCGATCGTCGACCCAGGAG
>NZ_LWEE01000064.1:0-4184 GCF_001635445.1 Halioglobus sp. HI00S01 | reverse complement strand
TTATCGATAGAATTCTGGCTCACCTTCGAGAGAAGGAACAGGACATTCCAACGCTCCCATTGCTCACACCTCCTCCCAGGGCACCACCTGAGGCATTGCCTCTTTTCGCTGGTAAGGATTCCAGCTCAACCGCAATCATTTAGCAAGGAAGCCACCAAATAACGCGCGGCATGGGCTGTTGCGCGCCTTCCTTCAAGAATTAACGGATAGGAATGGCAAGCTCAAAGCCGCGAACATATTTTCAGGGCAATAAACAGTTAATTCGCGAACTTATCCAGCTAAGTCAACAGAATAGGCGAGAAGATCTACTCCCATTAGGCCGTTTATTTTTCCTATACTTCAAGCATTTAATAATCCCTTCTTTTCAGAAGAGCATCAGGTTATAACAGATAGTCGTGGCTACTTTAGTTTGATCATTGGGCAAGGGGATAACAGCGATGGCCTATTGGATGAGGTGCCATGGGCTGAAGAACTTGTCTGGATGAATGTGGAGATGAAAACAGAAATTGGCGCTTTTTATAAGACAGTAAGTACGAGCCAACTTATGTCGGTGCCTTATGCTTTTCATGCAGAAAGTGCCAGCAAATTGGTGGATGATAACGAAGTCGATCTTCGTTCTGGTAACTCCATTTATTGGACGACTACCGGTAATGAATTTACTCGGCCGCCATATCATTTTCTTGGAACACGTGACAATAAGCCTCTATATTTCAAAACCAACAATGATGATCGGGTGGTCATTACAGAGAACGGGCAGGTTAAAATTTTTAGTGGCGTTGGAACTATGAATGGGGATTCGGACCAACAGTATGCAAACTATCCGCTGACCATCCAGGGTTCAGAACAAGGAATATACATTAAGGTAAATGGCAGTCGCTCAAGTGCAAATAACTTTGTGACCTTCGCGGATGGTGGGCCCGGTGATGGCGATGGAACCATCTGGGGTCGGATCGAAGGCCAAACGCTTCAGGAGTTATATGATTCCCCTAGTTATAAAACCGAGACGGCCCTATTTGCATTAGGTATCACTTCTTTGGGTGCGCAAGTAGCTGCTTTGGGGGCCGAGGCGGCAGGGTTGGGCGCTTCTGGCATTTGCGCCACAGCTGCTGTTGGGGTGATCGCTCAGGGTGTAGGATTTGCTACTGAATTGGCCGCGCTCACTACTGAACGTGACGGATACATAACTAATACGGTTAATTCAGTAGGGGTAGCCTACCAATCAGGAGGGGCTGATTATGCAGAATGGCTGCTCCGCGAAAAAGAAGAACGTGATTTAGTGTATGGTGAAATTGTAGGCGTTCGTGCAGGTAAGATATCTCTAAACACACAATTAGCAGATCACTTGATGGTTATTTCCCGTAATCCTATCGTGCTGGGTAATGCACCGCAGCCTGAGGATGAAGAAAAGTATGAAAAAGTAGCCTTCATGGGACAGGTGGCTGTTCGAGTGGTAGGTCCGGTGTCGATGGGGGACTACATTATCCCATCGGGTAATCATGATGGCTTTGGAATTGCAGTACATCCAGATAATATGCTTTCCGGAGATTATGCCCGGATTATTGGGGTTTCTTGGGAAACAGCCAAAGATGCGCCTTTTAATATCGTAAACGTGGCCGTGGGTATCAATGCCAATGATTTAAGCGAAAAAGCAGAAGTACTGAATGCCCGGGTGGATAACATACTTGGATATTTAAAAGGAGAAGAGCCATTGCTGACGGATGAAGGTGTACAATTAGCCCTGAATAACGTCCAGAATCAGCCACAATCTGCTTTTGTAAAGGCATTTACTGATGATGAATATGATGCTACTTTGAAGCTGAATCACCCGCTATACGAATATATCAGAGATGGGCAACCAACTCAAAGCCAAAGGGCATGACTTTGATGGAAACCCAGCGCTATTGGAATTTGTGAATGATCCAGTAGCCGCTTACAAAAAAATGTGGACAGATCCTCAATATAGAGGTGTCTGGAAATATCTGAATACCCATCGTTAATTGAGATGGTAAAAGACCTAAAAACGCATAAAACAGTGGGAAGTTTAGCCTCCCAATAACAATAAGGCTCATGAAAAAATCGGTACCTAATCACATGATGTTTCAGAATCTGATTCGCGTGAATCGAATGATGAAAGCTTTGCTGACAATAGTCGGCTTGCTGTTCAGCGCAACGGCTGTGCAGTCGCAAACTGTAACTGCCTCGGCTCCTACTCCGAACACAGTATGTTACGAAGAGACGTTTACCGTGGCTTTTAACTTAGCAGATTTTGCTGCTGGTGAAACAGTTACCGTGACACTTGATTTAGGTGCAAACGGATCTTCAGATTCAGATGATGTAACTATTGATGGCTCCGGAAATGGTTCTGGTTCGGTTACTGTGTCGTATTCAGGAACAGTCTCTGGGTCTCAGTCACTGAGCCTTAGTGCTGTCGGCACAACTAATGCCGGGCCAATAGTCAGTAACAATGTTAATGTAAACGCTACAGCTCCAGTACTTACCACGGGTAACGTTGAGCCTGACGGCCCATTTTGTGTTGGTGATATGGTGGAAGTTGCCTTTACCGCCCAGTGTTTATACCCTTCGATAGGTTTTACCAGTGGTGTAGGTCAGGTACAGGTTAGATTGACTTCATCTGACAAATCTTATGATGAGGAATTAACAGTCCTTAACAATGAAGGTAGTGTAGATGGTTCCGGAGATATTACGCTTTCAGGGACATCTCAATTAATGGGTACCGTCAAGGTAATTAGTCCAGCTGGTGTAGAATTTGCCGAGGACTATCGTTTTACAGTAGAAACAGTAACGGGTGATTTTACCTCGGACACGCCCGGTGCAGGTAACGATGATGGTGATCAAGAAATCCGTAGCTTGGTTATTGATGCCTGGTCCGACCCGGTCGATTGGCTTGGATCTTGTGGCCCGAGCCAGGACCCGTCAGCAGCCGCTGCCGAGCCGGCCGCGCCAGTGTCAGCAGCCGCTGCCGAGCCGGCCGTGCCAGTGCCCGCCCTGAGCCTATGGGGTGTCGGCATTCTGGCGGGGCTGCTTGCTTGCCTCGGCGTCTCTCAGCGACGCCGCAGACACTGATAGCAGGTACAGATAAGCGACACCTGCACAATTCGGCGGCACCGGTAACGGTGACGCCGACCCCCACCTGCACACCACCTGGGCACGGCAACACTTCCTATTCAGAACATGACACCTACCCCCCGTTTCCAACACTGCTACCTGCATATCGGCTTGGATAAAACGGGTACCACGTCCGTACAGCAGGCCTTCGCCCGTGAAGCTGCAGTGCTTGAGGCGCAGTGCCAGCTGCACTTTCTCCACGTATTTCCGGATCGCAAGAAATTCAACGGCAACCACTCGCCTTACCTGCGGCCTCTGTTCTGCAAATTCCCAAGGGCGAGACGCCGGCTCTCCGCCATGGGCCTGACTGACGATGAGAAGATCGACGGCTACAATGACAACACCACTGCAGCACTGCGGCGCGAGTTTGAGCAAAAAAACGCTGAAAACATACTCCTGTCTGCCGAGGTCATCAGCCACTTTCAGCCTGAAGATCTACAGGGCCTCGCCAGCTGGGCCCGAGGGCTGGCCGAGAAGGTGACCGTGGTCGCCTGTGTGCGTCATCCGGAGCACGCACTCTCCAGCGAGATCCAACAGCGTCTGCCAGGACATTCCAACGCTCCCATTGCTCACACCTCCTCCCAGGGCACCACCTGAGATTGCCTCTTTTCGCTGGTAAGGATTCCAGCTCAACCGCAATCATTTAGCAAGGAAGCCACCAAATAACGCGCGGCATGGGCTGTTGCGCGCCTTCCTTCAAGAATTAACGGATAGGAATGGCAAGCTCAAAGCCGCGAACATATTTTCAGGGCAATAAACAGTTAATTCGCGAACTTATCCAGCTAAGTCAACAGAATAGGCGAGAAGATCTACTCCCATTGGGCCGTTTATTTTTCCTATACTTCCACCGGCTCCGGTTTTGGCCCGCTGTACCTGGATTATGTGCTGGGTATTACCAAGGCCTACACCACCCGTGTCGGCTCCGGCCCATTCCCCACCGAACTGTTTGATGAAACCGGTGCCCACCTGGCCGAGAAGGGCCACGAGTTTGGTGCCACCACCGGGCGTCCGCGCCGCTGCGGCTGGTTCGACGCCGTGGCCCTGCGCAACGCCGTTAA
>NZ_LWEE01000063.1:0-219 GCF_001635445.1 Halioglobus sp. HI00S01 | reverse complement strand
CATTCAGCGCCGGATACTTGTCCACCAGCCGCTCGAGGTTCTCGTTGCGCTGGTCGCTGAGGGTGGGCTCGAGCTCGTCGTCCTTGGCTTTCTGCCAGGCCTTCTCCACTTCAGGGTCGCGGCTGTCGACTGTGAACTGGGTGATGTCAGAGATCGCAACATCCACGTAGTCGGTGCCGTAGAACCAGCCGCGCCAGAACCAGTCCAGATCAACTGCCG